>NZ_JBFOCW010000015.1:0-16945 GCF_040908005.1 Aeromonas sp. s1(2024)
CCTCCCAGCCTCCCCCTTCAAAAGGGGGAGGAGCTTGTCTGGCCCTTTCTCTCCCCTGTGCGATTCAGTCTCAAGGAGCCCGGCAGGAGCAGAAAACAAAAAAGCCCGCACCTTGGGGTGCGGGCTTGTGGCGTGTCCGGGGCGAGCGGCCCGTGGTGGCGGCTTACTTGCTGCCGGTGCCGGAATTGCGGGTGGAGGAGGTCGGCTTGCGACGGGCGGTGGTGGCACGGGCGCGCGGCTCCTTGCCCTGCATCTCCTTGTGGCGCTTCACGGCGCGACGGATCTGGGCGGCCTGCTTGTGGCGGGTGCTCTTGCCATCCTGCTGCAGATCGACCTTGGATTCGGTCTCGTTGGGCAGGTTGACCAGGCCGCGCAGGTAGTTCACTTCGGGCAACTTCAGCTCCTGCCAGCCGCCGCGGGGGATGCCGCGATCCAGGGTGACGTCGCCGTAGCGGATACGCATCAGGCGGCTCACCTGCACTTCCTGGGATTCCCACAGGCGGCGCACTTCCCGGTTGCGGCCCTCGGTCAGGGTGACGTTGAACCACTGGTTCAGCCCTTCACCGCCGGCCGGCTTGATCTTGTTGAACTTGGCCATGCCGTCTTCCAGCTGCACGCCCTTGCGCAGGCGCTGCAGCATGGCTTCGGTGATCTCGCCAAAGACGCGCACCGCGTATTCCCGCTCCACTTCGTGGCTCGGGTGCATCAGCCGGTTCGCCAGCTCGCCGTCGGTGGTGAACAGCAAGAGACCGGAGGTGTTGACGTCCAGACGACCCACCGCAATCCAGCGGGCGCCATCCATCTTGGGCAGACGATCAAACACGGTGGGACGTCCTTCCGGATCGTGGCGGGTGCACATCTCCCCTTCGGGCTTGTGGTAGGCCAGCACGCGGCAGATCACTTCCTCTGCGGCGCGGGTCTTGACCTGGTGGCCATCCACCCGGATCACGGCGTTCACTTCGACGCGATCCCCCAGCGTGGCGACCTTGCCATCCACGCTGACCCGACCTGCGGTGATCAGGGCCTCCATCTCACGACGGGAGCCTTGACCCGCGCGGGCCAATACTTTTTGCAGTTTTTCACTCATCGGGGTTACCTGATTGTTGATCGCTGCCCGCCGACATCGCGGACAGCATGGATGTCTGTGAGGCCGCCTCGCGGGCATCCTCACCATGTTCATGCGCAAGACGGCCCGCGGCGGGCCGCCCATCGCCTCCCTCGTCCGGCATGAGCGACAAGGGATGGGGCAGTTCGGGATCCAGCTCGGGGAGCTGCTCCAGACTCTGCAGATTGAAATAGTCCAGAAATTCGCGGGTGGTGGCGAGCAGCTCGGGACGACCCGCCACCTCCTTGTGTCCTATGCTGCGCACCCAGCCGCGCTCTTTCAAGGTGTTGACGATCTGGCTCGAGACCGCCACCCCGCGGATGGCTTCTATCTCTGCCCGGGTGATGGGCTGACGATAGGCAATCAGGGTCAGGGTTTCCAACACGGCGCGGGAATAACGGGGCGCCCGCTCGCTCCACAGGCGAGAGAGCTCCTCGGCATACTCCTGGCGGGCCTGGAAACGCCAGCCGGAGGCGACCTCCTTGAGCTCGACCCCCCGCGTCTCATAGTCTTTCTTGAGCTCCGCCAGCAGCAGCTGGACGTAGCGGCCGGTGACCGGGTAATCCGCCAGCACGCTGCCCTTGAGCTCGCTGACGTTGAGCGGGCGCCCGGCGACGAACAGGGCCGCCTCGATCAGGGTCTTCAGCCGTTCAGCGGGCAGCGCCACGACAGGCCTCCTGGGCTATGCCCATGGCCGTGAGCGGCCGCTCAGTGTACATGCTCATGCGCCGTCTCCTGACTTGCCAGGGCAAAGTGGATGGGCCCCAGGGGCTCTGCCTGCAGGATCCAGATAAGCTGCTCCTTGCACAGCTCCAGCAGGGCCAGGAAGGTCACCAGTACCCCCATGCGCCCCTCCTCGGCCCGCAGCACCTGCTCCAGGCGCAGGGTCTGGCCCAGGGAGAGCATGGCGAGGATCTCCGCCATCCGCACCCGGGTCGGGATCTGCTCCCGGCGGATCTGGTGATGCTCAAAATGAGTCGCGCGTTTTACCACACTTTGCATGTAAAGGGCGAGTTCAACCAGAGAAACATCGGGCGCCAATGGCTTCAAGGCACCAAAATCCGGCGCCATGGCGGCGGCGACGAAGATCTCCCGCTCCACCCTCGGCAGGGCATTGACCCGCTCCGCCCCCAGCTTGTAGCGCTCGTACTCCTGCAGGCGACGAATGAGGGTGACGCGAGGGTCTTCCCCCTCCTCCTCGTCTTCCAGCTCCGGGGCCTTGGGCAGCAGCAGGCGGGACTTTATCTCCGCGAGCCAGGCCGCCATCAGCAGGTATTCCGCCGCCAGCTCGAGGTTGAGGCCCTGCATCAGATCCACGTACTCCATGTACTGGGCGGTGATCTGCAGGATGGGCAGGTTGAGGATGTCGAGCTGCTGGCGCCGGATGAGGTAGAGCAAGAGATCCAGCGGTCCCTCGAAGGTGTCGAGAAACACCTCCAGCGCATCGGGGGGGATGAACAAGTCCTGGGGCAGCTCATGGTAGGGCTGCCCCAGCACGGTGGCGATGGGCGGGGGAAGGGAAGCCTCCCCCGTCGTGCCCGCGGGGGTTGTCAGCGCGGGCACGGGGTCGGCAAGATCACTCAAACGGCGTCGGATCCCCGGCACCGCGGCGACGCAGCACGGGCTCGTCGTCGGAGAAGTCCACCACAGTGGTGGGCTGCTCGCCCAGATACCCGCCGTTGACCACCAGATCCAGCTGCTTGCCGAGCTTGTCGGCGATCTCCTCGGGGTCGAACTCCGCCATCTCGGAGCCCGGCAGGATCAGAGTGGTGGAGAGCAGCGGCTCACCGAGGGCCTCGAGCAAGGCCAGCGCGATGTTGTTGGCCGGGACCCGGATGCCGATGGTCTTCTTCTTCTCGTTCATGAGGCGACGCGGCACCTCCTTGGTGGCCTTGAAGATGAAGGTGTAGGGTCCGGGGGTGTTGTTCTTGACCAGCCGGAAGGCGGTGTTGTCCACCTTGGCATAGGTGGAGATCTCCGAGAGATCCCGGCACACCAGGGTGAAGTCGTGGTTCGGCTCGATACGACGGATGCGGCAGATGCGCTCCAAAGCATCCTTGTTGCCCATCTGGCAGCCCAGGGCGTAGCCGGAGTCGGTGGGATAGACGATGACGCCGCCGTTTTGCAGGATCTGCACCGCCTGGCTGATGAGGCGAACCTGGGGATTGTCGGGATGTACGTAAAAATGCTGACTCATATGCTCTTCTCGCGATAGGGGGCACGCTCGTTGCCCGCTTCATGGTCAAGGGCCCCTTGGCCCATGACACTACCTTAACCTGTTTGACGCAGACTCGCCTGCATCAAAGATGCCGGCCCGGGGGGTCAGCGGCTGGCCAGCAGGCCCGCATGCTCCTCGGGGGTGAGCCCGAAATGGCCGGGGTGGCCCAGCCACAGCGGCATCCCCTCCTTGGGGAGCCAGAGGTGGCGGCCAAGCTCGGTCCAGTTGGAGGGGAAGTGAAAATCGGACCCCACCGAAATATAGAGATCGTGCTCCCTGGCCCACTGGCCGAGATTCGCCCGCTCCTGTGGGCTCTGCTGGGGCAGGGAGACCTCCATGGCATCCCCCCCGACGGACTTGAAGGCCACCAGCAGCCGCTTGATCCACTTGGCGGTGAGATTGTAGCGGCTCGGGTGAGCCAGCACCGCCAGCCCGCCTGCGGCGTGGATGGCCTCGATGGCCTCCCCCATCCCGGGCCACTCGGCGGGCACATAGCCCTTGTTGCCCCGGCTCAGGTACTTCTTGAACACCTTCTGCATATTGTCGGCCACCCCGCGCGCCACCAGCACCCGGGCAAAGTGGGCCCGGGTCACGGCGGCGTCACCGGCAAGCTGCTTGGCCTCTTCATAGGTGCCCGGGATGAGGCACTTCTCCAGACGACGCCCTATTTCCTCGGCGCGCGCCTCCCGGCGAGCCCGCTGCCCTGCCAGAAAGGCGAGCAACTGGGGATTTTTCTCGTCCACCCCGAGGGCCACGATGTGGATCTCGTGATGCTCCCACCCGGTGGAGATCTCCACCCCGCTCACCAGGCGCAGTGGCAACTGGTCGGCCGAGATGGTCTGGCGCACCTCCTCAAGCCCGTCGAGGGTATCGTGGTCAGTGACCGCTAACACCTCCACCCCTTTTTCGGCGGCGCGGCGCACCAGGTCGGCGGGGCTCAGCACCCCGTCCGAGGCGGTGGTGTGGCAATGAAGATCGAATCTCATCGGCGTGTTTCGCTCTTGTTTGGGACCTGCCTGGAAAAGGCCGGCAAAAAAGCGACTTGACTTGGCCGCGGCTTTATCGTTTTCTGTAGGCACTTCATTGCAAACATCTTTTTACAGGACTCAATCTCATGCAAGCGACTTCCATCCTGACCATCTGGTGGTGGCACACTCCCTGACATGCGGGCGTGTGGTCGTTGCTGTACCTGTAATCTGACAGCAAGTTAAGAACCCAAAGAAAAAGCCCGCTGACCCCAGCGGGCTTTTTTATTATCCGGCAAATGGACCTGTGATGAAACCGACAATTCAGAGAAGCACACTGACATGGCGATGGCGAACTCGCTGACGTGACCCGAACCCGACCCATTTTCAAGAGAGACAGCGCCATGACCATCGGTGACACACAACACATGCAAGGGAAGGCATTATGACAGGCAACAAGACCCGTTTGCCCCTGGGCGAATTCGATACCATCCGGCTCAATGCCCCCTATGTGACAGACCCCCTGGCACTCTATACCCGACTCTGCCAGGACAGACCCAACAACCTGCTGCTCGAATCGGTGGAGATCGACTCCAAGGCCGGCACCCAGAGCCTGCTGCTGGTGGACGCCTGCCTGCGCATCGAGTGCCGCGGCCGCGCCGTGCAGGTGCGCCCCCTCGGCGACAACGGCGCCGCCCTGCTGCGCCTGCTGGAGCAGCGCCTGCCCGCCGTCATCACCCAGACCCGGGTGGCGGACGAGCTGCACCTCGACTTCCCGGCGTCCGATCGGGAGCTTGACGAAGACAGCCGCCTCAAGGGCAGCAGCGTGCTGGACGTGCTGCGCACCCTGCAGCGGGAGCTGCAATGCCCGCAGGGCAAAGAGGCCCTCTTCATGGCGGGCAGCTTCGCCTACGACCTCATCGCCTCCTTTGAAGACTTGCCCGAGGTGCCAGAGGGGAGCAACGACTGCCCTGACTACTGCTTCTATGTGGCCGAGACCCTGATCACCATCGATCACATCAAGCAGAGCACCCAGTTGCTGGCCTGCCTGTTCGGCGGCGAAGAGGATGAGCAGCTGGACGCGCGCTACGCCCGCCTGACCGCTCGCCTCGAGTCTTTCAAACAGGCCTGTCAGCAGCCGCTGCCTGCGCCGCAGGGCACGGCGCCGCTGACCGGCGCCCTGGCCGTCGACAAGGGGGACAAGCAGTTCTGCGCCGAGGTCGAGAAGCTCAAGGGCTTCATCCGCCGTGGTGACATCTTCCAGGTGGTGCCGTCCCGCAGCTTCTCCCTCCCCTGCCCGGATCCCGTCGCCGCCTATCGCCGCCTCAAGCAGACCAACCCCAGCCCCTACATGTTCTACGTGCAGGACGAGGGTTTCACCCTGTTTGGCGCCTCCCCCGAGAGCGCGGTCAAGTTCTGCGCCAACAGCCGCCAGGTGGAGATGTACCCCATCGCCGGCACCCGCCGCCGCGGCCTCAACCCGGACGGCAGCATCAACCTGGATCTGGACGGCCGCATCGAGCTGGAGCTGCGTCAGGACGAGAAAGAGGTGGCCGAGCACCTGATGCTGGTGGATCTGGGCCGCAACGACATCGCCCGCATCTCCGCCCCCGGCACCCGCTACGTCAAGGATCTGCTGAAAGTGGATCGCTACAGCCACGTCATGCACCTGGTCTCCCGGGTGGTGGGCACCCTTCGCGCCGACCTTGACGCCCTGCACGCCTACCAGGCCTGCATGAACATGGGCACCCTGACCGGTGCCCCCAAGCTGCGCGCCAGCGAGCTTATCCGCATGGTGGAAGGCAAGCGTCGCGGCAGCTACGGCGGCGCCGTGGGTTACCTGAACGGCGCAGGGGAAATGGACACCTGCATCGTCATCCGCTCCGCCTTCGTGAAAGAGGGGGTCGCCCATGTCCAGGCCGGCGCCGGGGTGGTCTATGACTCCAAACCCCAGGCCGAGGCGGACGAGACCCGCGCCAAGGCGGCGGCCGTGCTGGCCGCCATCGCTGCCAGCCATGGCACCTCCCTGCAGGCCCTCAGCGCCCAGCAGGAACAACACAAGGACGTGAGCCATGACTAACATCTTCCTGCTCGACAACTTCGATTCGTTCACTTACAACGCTTTGGCCGACCAGTTCCGCACTTCGAAGGAGCAGTCCCATGACTAACATCTTCCTGCTCGACAACTTCGACTCGTTTACCTACAACCTCGTCGACCAGTTCCGCACCCTGGGCTACCCGGTGCGCATCTACCGTAACAGCCTGCCGGCGAGCCGCATCATGCAGGAGATCGACGCCTGCGAAGGGGACGCCGTGCTGGTGCTCTCCCCGGGGCCGGGCGCCCCCCATGAGGCGGGCTGCCTCATCGATCTCATCAAGCTGGCCCGGGGTCGGGTGCCCATCCTCGGCATCTGCCTCGGTCATCAGGCCCTGTGCGAAGCCTACGGCGGCACCGTCGGGGCGGCGGGGGAAATCGTCCACGGCAAGCGCTCGCTGATTGAGCACAACGGCCATGGCGCCTTCGCGGGGCTGCCGAGCCCCTTGCCGGTGGCCCGCTACCACTCCCTGGTCGCCACCTATGTGCCACAAGAGTTGCAGGTGATTGCCCACTATCAGGGCATGCCCATGGCCATAGAGCAGCGTGATGAGCGGGTGCTGGGCTTCCAGTTCCACCCGGAATCCATCATGACCAGCGAAGGGGCCCGCCTGCTCACCCAGGCCCTCGCCCACATCACCCGTCCAGAAAGCCACGTGCGGTAAGGAAGAGACCATGCATCAACATCTCAACACCCTCTATCAGGGTCAGTCTCTCACCCGCGACGCCGCCCGCGATGCCTTCGGTCAGGTGGTTCGTGGTGAAGTGGATCCCATCGTGCTCGCGAGCCTTTTGACCGCCCTCAAGATCAAGGGGGAGACCCCGGAGGAGATCGCCGGCGCCGCCGAGGCGCTGCTGGCCGAAGCCCGCGACTTCCCGCGCCCGGACTATGCCTTCTGCGACATCGTCGGCACCGGGGGAGACGGCCTCAACACCATCAACGTCTCCACCACCTCGGCCCTGGTGGCCGCCGCCTGCGGCCTGAAAGTGGCCAAGCACGGCAACCGCTCGGTCTCGAGCAAGTCGGGGTCGAGCGATCTGCTCGATAAAATGGGCATCAAGCTCGACATGAGCCCGGCCCAGGCCCGCCGCTGCCTGGACGAGCTCGGGGTCTGCTTCCTGTTCGCCCCCCAGTACCACGCCGGGGTGCGCCACGCCATGCCGGTGCGCCAGGCCCTCAAGACCCGCACCCTGTTCAACGTGCTGGGGCCGCTCATCAACCCCGCTCGTCCCAGCTTCCAGCTGATGGGGGTCTATGCCCCCGAGCTGGTGCGCCCCATCGCCGAAACCCTGCTGGCACTCGGCCTGAAAACCGGTATGGTGGTGCACGGCGCCGGTCTCGACGAGATTGCCATCCACGGCCCGACCCAGGTGGCGGAGATCCGCGACGGCGAAATTCGCGAGTACTTGCTCACCCCGGCGGACTTTGGCCTCGACACCTACCCGGTCAGCGCCATCCAGGGCGGTGAGCCCGAGGAGAACCGCGCCATCACCGCCGCCATCCTGGAAGGACGCGGCAGCCCGGCCCACAACGCCGCCATCGCCGCCAACGTGGCGCCGCTCCTGGTCATGGCGGGCGAGGCCCCGGACTTTAGGCAGGCCGCCGCCCGGGTGCTGGCGGTGCTGGCAAGCGGCCAGGCCGCCCTCCTCGCCCGGGATCTCGCCACCCTGAGCCATCAGGAGGCATGATGTCAGCCACCACCACAGCGTGCCCCAGGGGCACTCACCCAGAACGCCCGACGGGCAACAGCCAGCTTCGCAAGGATAACGAGATGTCAGATGTCATTGCTCCCCACGCCTTTCTGAACATGGCCTCCATCAGCCAGACCATTCTCGGCAAGATCGTGGCGGCCAAGCAGGAGTGGGTCGCCGCCCGCAAGGAAAGCCAGCCCCTGGCGAGCTTCCAGGACGCGCTGACCCCGAGCGATCGGGATTTCGAGGGGGATCTGCGCCAAGGCTCCACCCGCTTCATTCTGGAGTGCAAGAAGGCCTCCCCCTCCAAGGGCTTGATCCGGAATGACTTCAGCCCGGAGGCCATCGCCGACATCTATGGCCACTACGCCACCGCCATCTCGGTGCTGACGGACGAGAAGTTCTTCCAGGGGGATTTCGCCTTCCTGCCCCGGGTACGCGGCCGCGTCCAGCAGCCGGTGCTCTGCAAGGACTTCATGATTGACCCCTATCAGGTCTATCTGGCCCGCCACTATCAGGCGGACGCCATCCTCCTGATGCTCTCGGTGCTCACCGACGAGGGGTATCGCGCCCTGTTCAACGTGGCGAAAGAATTGGGCCTGGGGGTGCTCACCGAGGTGAGCAACGAGGAGGAGCTGACCCGCGCCATCGACCTCGGCGCCCCGGTGATTGGCATCAACAACCGGGATCTGCGGGATTTGAGCGTCGATCTTGCCCGCACCCGGCAACTGGCGGCCAGGATCCCGGGGGATCGGGTGGTGATCAGCGAATCCGGCATCAACCACCGCGCCCAGGTGGCGGCCCTGCGCCACCACGCCAAGGGCTTCCTGGTGGGATCTTCCCTCATGGCGGAGCCGGATCTGGAGGCCGCGGTGCGCAAGCTCGTGCTCGGCCAGAACAAGGTGTGCGGCCTGACCCGTCCCGAGGACGCCGCCGCCGCCCATCAGGCGGGCGCCGTGTTCGGCGGCCTCATCTTTGTGGCGAAAAGCCCGCGCTACGTGGACATTCCCGCCGCCCGCGCCGTGATGGCGGGCGCGCCGCTCTCTTACGTCGGGGTGTTTCGCAATGCCCAGCCCGCCACCATCGCCAAGACGGTGGATGCGCTGGGGCTCGCCGCCGTGCAACTGCACGGGGACGAAGACGCCGCCTATATCGAGACCCTGCGCCCCCTGCTGCCGGCGGGCTGCCAGATCTGGAAGGCCGTCGGAGTCACAAGTGGCGAGCCCCTGCCCACCCTCGACTACCCGGCGGATCGCCTGCTGCTTGATACCAAAGTCGGCAGCCAGAGCGGCGGCACCGGCCAGGCGTTCGACTGGACCCTGCTGGCCGGGCTCGACAAGAGCAAACTGATGCTGGCGGGGGGCCTCAACCCCGACAACGCCCTCGAGGCCGCGCAAGTGGGCTGCCTCGGCCTTGATTTCAACTCCGGGGTGGAGAGTGCCCCGGGCAGGAAGGATGCTCACAAGCTGGCGGCTGCCTTTGGGGCCCTGCGCCAACTGTGAGCGCCTCCGTGACTCATTCAACGAATTAATGAACTGCGTTTGCCCATAAGCACAAGGAATAATGTATGACCCTGCTCAATCCGTTTTTCGGTGAATTTCGTCGATGACATGTATGTGCCCCAGCCATACGCCTCAGCCCGCCAAGGCTCATACCTGATCTCAATTGCAGAATGTAAAGGAAGATAACCATGACCCTGCTCAATCCGTTTTTTGGTGAATTTGGCGGTATGTATGTGCCCCAGATCCTCATCCCCGCCCTGCTCCAGCTGGAGAAGGCTTTTGTCGATGCCAAGGATGATCCGGCTTTCGTCGCCGAGTTTCAGGCGCTCCTGACCGAGTACGCCGGTCGCCCGACACCGCTCACCCTCACCCGCAATTTGACCAAGGGCACCAAGACCCGCCTCTACCTCAAGCGTGAAGATCTGCTGCACGGCGGCGCCCACAAGACCAACCAGGTACTGGGCCAGGCCCTGCTTGCCAAGCGCATGGGCAAGCACGAGATCATCGCCGAGACCGGCGCCGGTCAGCACGGTGTGGCGACGGCGCTGGCCTGCGCCCTGCTCGGCCTCAAGTGCCGTGTCTACATGGGGGCCAAGGATTGCGAGCGCCAGAAGCCGAATGTGTTTCGTATGAAGCTGATGGGTGCCACCGTGATCCCGGTGCACTCCGGCTCCAGCACCCTGAAAGATGCCTGCAACGAGGCGCTGCGGGACTGGGCTGCCAACTATGAAACCGCCCACTACCTGCTCGGCACCGCCGCTGGCCCCCACCCCTTCCCCACTATCGTGCGGGAGTTCCAGAAGATGATCGGGGAAGAGGCCAAGGCCCAGTGCTTCGAAAAAGAAGAGCGCCTGCCGGATGCGGTGATCGCCTGCGTCGGCGGCGGCTCGAATGCCATCGGCATGTTCGCGGACTTTATCGATGAGCCTTCCGTTCGCCTTATCGGGGTCGAGCCGGGTGGTCACGGCATCGAGAGTGGCGAGCACGGTGCGCCGCTGGGTCACGGCAGCAAGGGGGTCTTCTTTGGCATGCACTCCTTCCTGATGCAGGACAACCAGGGCCAGATCCAGGAGTCCTACTCCGTCTCGGCGGGGCTGGACTTCCCCTCCGTCGGCCCCCAGCACGCCCACCTGGCCGCCATCGGCCGCGCCGAGTACCCCTCGGTGACCGACAAGGAGGCGCTGGACGCCTTTCAGGAGCTGGCCAAATCCGAAGGCATCATACCGGCGCTGGAGTCCTCCCACGCCCTGGCTCATGCCCTCAAGATGGCCCGCAGTGAACCGGAAAAAGAGCAGGTGCTCATCGTCAACCTCTCCGGCCGTGGCGACAAAGACATCTTCACCGTTGCCGACATCTTTGAAAAAGAAGGAACCTTGTCATGAACCGTTACGCACAACTCTTCTCCCGTCTGGACGAAGCCAATCAGGGCGCCTTTGTGCCGTTCGTGATGCTGGGTGACCCCACCCCCGAATTGTCCCTGGCCATCGTCGATGCCCTGGTCGAAGGGGGCGCCGACGCCCTCGAACTCGGCATTCCCTTCTCCGATCCGGTGGCAGACGGCCCCACCATTCAGGGCGCAGCCCTGCGTGCCTTTGCCAGCCACACCACCCCGGACGACTGCTTCGGCCTGCTCGCCCGCATCCGCGCCAAGTACCCGGAACTGCCCATTGGCCTCCTGGTCTACGCGAACCTGGTCTATGTGCGCCACATCGACGGCTTCTACGAGAAGTGCCAGCAGGCAGGGGTGGACTCGGTGCTGGTGGCGGACGTGCCGGTGCAGATGTGCGAACCCTACAAGGCGGCCGCCGACAAGTTCGGCATCGACAGCATCTTTATCGCCCCGCCCAACGGCGATGCCGAGACGCTCAAGGCTGTTGCCGAGCTCGGCTCCGGTTACACCTATCTGGTGAGCCGCGCCGGCGTGACCGGTGCCGAGACCAAGGCCGGTATGCCGGTGGAGGGTCTCATCAACACCCTGCGCGAGTTCAATGCCCCCCCCGCCCTGCTCGGCTTTGGCATCAGCGAACCGGCTCAGGTGCGTGAGGCCATCGCCGCTGGCGCCGCCGGTGCCATTTCAGGCTCCGCCGTGGTGAAGATCATCGAGACCCACCACCAGAACCCGGAACATATGCTCACTCGTCTGAAAGAGTTTGTGGAAGGGATGAAGGCCGCGACCAATCGATAAGGGGCGGCATTGGTCAAATGCCATTGACCATGTCTGAGAAAAGGGAGCCTGATAGGCTCCCTTTTGTTATCCGGCGTCAGCGATTCGCTTCTCTGTAGGTCTGATTAGCGAAGCGTAATCAGACGTTCGCGACGTTGATGTGATGGCGCGGCTTCGCCACGCAGGACGCGAGGGCTCTGCCCTCGACGGGGTTTCGCCCGCCCTTCGGGCTGGGGCGAGTGACTTTGGAAAGACCCAAAGTCACCAAAGGTCTTCTCCCCCGCTTATTCGCCCGACTGAAGTCGGGTACCTTCGGCTCACCCTCTTGTCCAACGGCACGCGCCGATGGGCCGTCCATGGCCCAGCGCCGCTCGCTCGGCATCCTGCCTCGCGGCCTGGACAAGAGGGCTTGCCTCAGCGAATAAGAGGGGGATCAAAACCGCGCCAGCCCTAAGCTCCCGCCTAACCGCAAGCAAGCCCCCTCTCCCTCCGGGAGAGGGTTGGGGTGAGGGGATTTCCCACTATTCTGCTCACCCAACAGCCAACTAGAACGACAGTTGCTCACTAATTGGTTGAACCAGCTCAGATTTCTATCAACCACCCCTTCCCATGCCTCGATCAGAGCCATTAAGATAGCCAAACGGCAATCCATCTCTCGGGAAACGCCATGGAAGCGATTGTTGACATAGCGCAGGTGACGAACAGCGAATTGGGAGCTGAAACTCAGGGGCGGTAGCGTATCCGTCGCAGGGCGAGATCGTGAACATTTTGTTAAAAATTAAAAATAGTTTTTTGCCTACAAAACAAATACTTATAGGCCTGTGATATGCAGTTAACTTTATAGTCAGGATCGCCTTCACACTTTTTAATCGTCACTGCACGTCATTTCAGCTCAAAAAATGCGCATGAAATCCAAAAAATGATAATTTCCATGATTTCCATAGTTAACAATTTGCTCACATCCTCACCCTGAAATTTGACCTGGTGATCCGGCTGTGATCTCATGCTCCTTTTCAGGAGTGCTCTCATGTCTATTGATGCCGTTTTCGCTCAGTTCTTCGACAATATTCACGACCCTCGCCAGCATGCCAAGATTTATTATCCCTTCTACGATGTCCTGTTTCTCACCGTCTGTGCCGTGATCGGCGGGGCTGAGGGCTGGGAAGATATTGAGGATTTCGGCGAGGTTCATCTTCCCTGGTTTCAATGGCTAATAACATCATGTCGATCAGCCAATAACATCATGCCGATCACTTTTTTTCTGCCCGCGTTTATAGCGTCTTCCTTTTACTCCGCCTGATCGGCATCGGTCAAGTTGGCGCCCTGTTTTCTCATCGATTCTCCCGTTAAGGTCACGCGCACCGCTCTGTGGATCAGTCGGTCCAAGATCGCCTCGGCGAAGGTTGCCTCTCCGATCATCCCGTACCACTTCTCCACCGGCAATTGGCTCGCCACTATCGTTGAGACGTTGCCGTAGCGGGTATCGATGATCTCCAGCAGGTTGCTGCGTTCGCTCGCGTCCAGCATCTCCATGCCCCAGTCATCCAGGATCAGTACCCCTATGTTGCTTACCCGCTCCAGCAGTTTCGGATAGCTGCCATCCGCTTGGGCCAGTCGCATCTCTTCAAGCAGGGTTTTCAGCCGGTAATACCGCACGCCCACTCCTTGCCGGATAAAGTAACGGCCCAGGGCACACGCCAGGTAACTCTTGCCACAGCCTGCCGCGCCCGTTAGCAGCAGGTTTTGTTGATGACTCAGCCAGTGTCCTTCCAGCAGTTGGCGGATCTGCGCTTTGCTCACGCCTCGACCCGCCCGATAGTCGAGCTGCTCCACCTGTCCGGCTAGCCGGAACCGGGCTTGCTTCTCCAGGCGGTTGGTTTTCCTCTGCTCCCGCTGCACCAGCTCATGGCTCAGTAACAGTTGCAGCCGCTCTTCAAAACCCATATCCAGGTACAGCATGCTCTGGGCCTGCTGCTGGTTCAGAGCCTGTTTCATGCCGCTCAAGTGCAGGCGGCTTAGTTGTTCATCGAGGTGTAATTGCATCGGCTTCTCCTGATCCGTGGGGTTAGTGGAAGTAGTGCTCGCCATGGACATTGTCATGACGGATGTCTTGCAGCGGATCCTGTCGCTCGTTGGCAATGAGTTGTTGCTCCAGGCCATGCTTGAGCATGCTGCGGATGTTGTGCAGCCGGTTGGCGCCGGTCAGGTGCCCCCGGAGGCAGGCCGCTTCCAGCCGCTCCTTGCCATAGGTTTTGCTCTGCCCCAGCAAGGCCAGGCAAGGGCGCACCGCTTGCGTCGAATGCTCTGCCTGCCGGATAAAGCCATCCACCCAATGCGTGGTGTAGGGGCCGATGGACGCCGCCCAGCCAAGCAGTCGCTCCGGCGACCACTCCAGCAGTGCCTGATGATGCGCGGGCATGTGTTCACGCAGGCTGCTGTGCTGGCCTTTGTGATGACTCCGCTGGTGTTCGGCCACGATCTTGCCCGCGTGGTACAGCGTGACGGTATGCTCGGCCAGATGCGCCTCCAGCCGCTTGCCCTACAAGGCATAGGGCACTGTGTAATAGTGCTTTTCCAGATCGACGTGGTAGTCCTTACCAACCAGCACCGGCACTACTTTGGTGTAGTGATAGGGATAATCCGGCAACGGCTTGAGCGCCGGTGCATCGAGCTCGGCAAACAGTGAGGCACGGCAGCCAGGCAGCTTCTGGAAGGATTTCTGGTTGAGCCGGGTCAGCAGTTCACCCATTCGCTGATTGAGCTGGGCCAGGCTATGGAAGGTTTCATGACGCAGCACCGCCAGGATCCAGCGGGTGACGATCTGCACGCCCACCTCCGCCTTGGACTTATCCTTCGGCTTGCGGGGCCGCGCGGGCATGATCGCCGTACCGAAATGGGCCGCCAGCATCTGGTAGGTAGGGTTGAGATCCGGATCGGTATTGCGCGCCACGCTGACGGCACTCTTGAGGCAATCAGGTACCACCAATTGCGGCACACCGCCAAAGAACTCGAAAGCGCGCTTGTGGCTCATCACCCAGTCATCGAGCTGCTGGGAGCGGGTGGCCTCGGCAAAGGTGTAGTTGGAGGCCCCCAGCACGGCGACAAAGATCTGGGCCCGGTAAAGGATCTCGCCGGTATGCGGATCGACAATGGGCATGGTCTGGCCGCAGTAGTCGACAAAGAGTTTTTCGCCCGCAATATGGGTCTGCCGCATCGAGGGTTGCAGCAGCGCCGCCCACTCTTTATAGAGCCGACAGAAGTGGTTGTAGCTGTAGTGGGAGCCTGGATGGCGCTCGGCGTACTCCTGCCATAGCAGCTCGAGGGTCACGCCTTTTTGACCTGGTTTTTTGAGTTCCTGATGCAACAAGGCCCAGTTGGGAGTGGGTTTGTGCTGAGTTTTATGAACAGAGCAGGTCTTGAGAAATGCGCGCTCCAGGGAGACATCATCCCAGGACTCAGACAGGGGCCAGGTCATGATACCCAGTTGAGCCGCCCGGTTGAGGTAATAGGATACGGTGCTAGGAGAGATATGCAGGCTGAGGGCGATCTGCCGATGAGCCAGTTGAGCCTGAAATTTAAGGCGAAGAATTTCTTTGAGTTTTCTCACAGTGATAGGCCTCGCAGACATGCACGTTCCTCTGTTGGAGCAGATGGGAAAGTGCGGGTTTAACGAAGCGGGAAGAAAAAGTCACCAATAACATGGATGCCGATCATGGTTTCCCATCGAGGGTAAAAAGTGATCGGCTTGGGATGTTATTGAGTGATCGGCATGGATGTTATTACGTGATCGGCATGAATGTTATTGAGCGATCGCCATGCGTGGGAATATGCAGTTTCAATCCAAGGGACTGTTTAAAAACGGCATTCCTGTCCATGACACCATTGCCAGGATCATCTCCGGCATCAAACCAGAGCCGTTTCAGGCCGCCTTTGTGCGGTGGACTCAAGCCATTAACCAGCACACCGATGGCGCCCTGGTCGCTATCGATGGCAAAACCCTGCGCAGTTCCTATGACCGTGAGGATCGAACGTCGACCATTCACATGGTCAGTGCCTATGCCGCCGCCAATAAGCTGGTGCTCGGACAGATAAAAACCGACGCCAAGTCCAATGAAATTACCGCTATTCCCGAGTTGCTGGCGCTGCTCGACATCAAAGGCTGCCTGGTATCCATCGATGCGATGGGGTGCCAGACCGAGATCGCCGAGACCATCCTTCAGCAAGGTGGCGATTACTTATTGGCCGTCAAAGGCAACCAACCCAAGTTGTTCGAGGCGGTTCGACAGGCCCTCGCCCCGCTGGCGGCCACCCCGTTATGCGCAGAGACGATGACGCTTGAGAAGGCTCATGGCCGCATCGATGGTCGTGAGTACCATGTCATGGCGGCGGGCGAGTTGGCCGCCCAGTTTCCTCATTGGAAACAGTTGCACAGCATTGGCGTGGCCATCTCCTATCGCGTTGAAAATATGCAAAAAATTACCATAGAGCAGCGTTATTTCATCAGTTCCAAAGCGTTGGTGCAGGATGAGTTTGCGCGAGCGGTGCGTGGGCACTGGGCCATCGAAAATAGCCTGCACTGGGTGCTGGACGTCACGATGGGCGAGGATGATTGCCCGATTTATCGCGGTGATGCCGCAGAGATTTTGGCGTGCATCCGGCACATGGGGCTGAACATGCTCAGGGCCGAGACTTCACGCAAGGCGAGCGTAAGACGGAAGCAAAAAATCGCAGGAATGAGCAGTGAATATCTGGAAACGGTACTCAATACGGGTCTCAAAAAACTGGGTTAAATTTAACAAAATGTTCACGCTCTCACCCTGGTATCCGTCGCTTTCAATATCCAACTCTCTATCTGTGTTTTTTACAATTGAAACAGAGGAAGATAAGCGAATACTTTCAGGCATCAGAGGCAGACTGGTAATACCATGATTATATTTTAATTTTTTCATGGTGACGATCAGCGCAGAACAGCGTTATATGAAAAGCCTTAATCATCATTTAGGGAAGGTGCGAACAAGTCCCTGATATGAGATCATGTTTGTCATCTGGAGCCATGAAAAAGGGTTCATCATGAGTCATCAGCTCACCTTCGCCGACAGTGAATTCAGCAGTAAGCGCCGTCAGACCAGAAAAGAGATTTTCTTGTCCCGCATGGAGCAGATTCTGCCATGGCAAAACATGGTGGAAGTCATCGAGCCGTTTTA
>NZ_JBFOCW010000016.1:0-9092 GCF_040908005.1 Aeromonas sp. s1(2024)
CCGTTGGAGGTGATCAAGCAATACATTCAAAACCAGCGGGGCTGACGCCCCGGCGAAATTCCCCTCCCACCTACGTCGGAGGGAGTCCCCTTTCGTATTTAAGATGGGAACTGAAGCGGCGAACGATTAATTATAAAAGCATCAATTCGAGCTGACGCTGCGACATATAGTGTCACATGAAATGACACTGGCAGAATTTATGACCATAAAAATCATTTTTGCAACACAAGTGAACTGAAAGATTTGATGAATGCAGTTTAATGTTTCAGCAAAGCAAGAAGCAGGGAAGCCCTGCCGGGCGACACGGACTCCCCGCTTATGTTCCCCGCCCTGTCAGACCGGCTGCCAGCCGCGCATGACCCTCAGCAGGTCCTTCCAGCTCACTATGCCCACCAGGGCGCCGTTTTCCAGCACAGGCAGACAGGAGATCTGGTGCTCCAGCATGAGGCCGGCGGCCTCTTTCAGGGAGCGTTCGGGGGAGACGGTGATGGGTTCACGGCTCATGATCTGGTGGGCGCGCCGGTTGAGGGTCTCGGTGTCCCGGTTCATCTCGGCATCCGTGTCCAGATAGGGGCTGATGGCACGCAGCAGATCCCGGTCCGAGATGACCCCCACCAGCTTCTCTTCCTCCACCACCAGGAGGTGGCGGAAATGGGCCTGCTCGAAGATCTCCTTGATGACGCTCAGCCTGTCATCCATGGAAACGGTCGCGACCCGGGTCGTCATGATCTCTTTAATCAACATGGTCAGCCTCCTGCCCCCCAGATGTCTCTGTTATGACACGTTTTTCCGGCGGCAGCCATCCCCCCCGCCCTCAAGTGCAAATTTGTGTCATTTCACGTAAGATCCGCGCCAGTTTCTCTCCTTCAATCGAGCCAAGCAGACCCATCCATGATAGTTGCCAGTCAAATCGAACTGATCCGCGGCGGCCGCACGCTGCTGGACAACGCGTCCGCCACCATACACCCCGGCCACAAGGTGGGCCTGGTGGGCAAGAACGGCTGTGGCAAGTCCACCTTCTTTGCGCTGGTACGGGGCGAGCTGGCCATCGACAACGGCAGCTTCAGCCTGCCCGCCGGCTGGCAGATTGCCGGCGTGGCCCAGGAGACCCCGGCGCTGGACTGCTCCGCCCTGGAGTACGTGATCGACGGCGACAAGGAGTTCCGCGCCCTGGAAGCCGAGCTCGCCCGGGCCGAGGCGGATGACAACGGTCTGCTGGTGGCCGAGCTGCACGGCAAGCTCGATACCATAGGTGCCTACAGCATTCGCGCCCGTGCCGCCGAGCTGCTGCACGGTCTGGGTTTTGGCGGCGATCAGCTCGACTCGCCGGTCAGAAGCTTCTCCGGTGGCTGGCGTATGCGCCTGAACCTGGCCCAGGCGCTGCTCTGCCGCTCCGATCTGCTGCTGCTGGATGAACCGACCAACCACCTGGATCTCGACGCCGTCATCTGGCTGGAGAAGTGGCTCAAGGGCTATCAGGGCACGCTGGTGCTCATTTCTCACGACCGCGACTTCCTCGATTCCGTGGTGAATCGCATCATCCATATCGAGAACGGCAAGCTCAACGAATACAGCGGCGGCTACTCCGACTTCGAACTGCAACGGGCCGAGCACCTGGCCCAGCAGCAGTCCATGTACGAGAAGCAGCAGCGGGAGATGGCCCACATGCAATCCTATGTGGATCGCTTCCGCTACAAGGCCTCCAAGGCCCGTCAGGCCCAAAGCCGGCTCAAAGCCATGGAGCGGATGGAGAAGATCCTGCCCGCCCACGCCGACTCCGAATTCAGCTTCGAGTTTCGCGAGCCCTCGGCCCTGCCGACTCCCCTCATCGCCATGGAGAACCTGTGCGCCGGTTACGGTGACAAGGTGATCCTCGAGAAGATCAAGCTCAACCTGGTGCCGGGGTCGCGCATCGGCCTGCTCGGTCGCAACGGCGCCGGCAAGTCCACCTTCATCAAGATGCTCTCCGGTAGCAACCCGCCGCTGTCGGGCAAGCTGGAGGTGAGCGCCGGGGTGAGCATCGGCTACTTCGCCCAGCATCAGCTCGAAACCCTGCGCCTCGATGACAGCCCCCTCGATCACCTGGTGCGCCTGGCCCCGGACAAGACCGAACAGGAGCTTCGCAACTACCTCGGCAGCTTCGGTTTTCACGGCGACAAGGTGCTCGACAAGGTGGCCCCCTTCTCCGGCGGTGAGAAAGCGCGTCTGGTGCTGGCCCTCATCACCTGGCAAAAGCCCAACCTGCTGCTGCTGGATGAACCGACCAACCACCTGGATCTGGAGATGCGCCACGCCCTGACCATGGCCCTGCAAGGGTTCGAGGGGGCCATGGTGGTGGTCTCTCACGACCGTCATCTGCTGCGCACCACCACGGATGACTTCTATCTGGTCCACGGCGGCCGGGTCGAGCCCTTCGATGGGGATCTCGACGACTACCACAAGTGGCTCGGCGAGCAGGAGAAAGAGGCCAATGCCAAGCCGGCAGATGGCACTGTCTCCGCCAACTCGGCGGTGGCGCGCAAGGATCAGAAGCGCCTCGAAGCCCAGTTCCGGCAAGCGACCCGGCCGCTGCGCCAGAAGCTGGAGAAGCTCGAAACCAGCATGGAGAAGCTGCAGGCCAAGCTGGCCGCGGTGGAAGAGCAGCTCGCCGATCCCGCCATCTATGAAGAGAGTGCCAAGGGCAAGCTCTCCGAGCTGCTCAAGTCCCAGGGCCCCCTCAAGGAGGAGCTGGAGCACGTCGAGCTGGAGTGGATGAGCCTCTCTGAAGAGCTGGAAACCATGGAGCAGGCCTTCTTTGCGTGATGAAGCCTTGATGGCCAGCGAGCGGGTCAGCCCCGACGCCCTGCCCACCCCTTCCGAGTTCTGGACATGGAGCACGGGCGCCTATGGCCAGCGCAGCCAGGACTGGCTCCACGTGCAAAGCATGGGGGGCAACGTCAACCTGGCACTCCTGCTGCACCACCTCGACCTGCTCCGGATCCCGGTCGACCTCACGGACTTGCAACCGGCCCTGGTACAGACCGAGGCGGTGCTGCTCCCCTGGCGCACCCTGCGCCAGCAGGCCAAGTCACGGGTGGGAACCGAGGAGTACCAGACCATGCTGGCCCACGAACTGGAGCTGGAGCGGCTGCAACAGGGGGTCTTGCTGCAGACCCTGCGCACCCTCGCCCTGTTTCGCGGCGACAGCCGCAACCTGTTTCACTATCTATCGTTACTGGGTGCCCAGCAGGGCCCCCTCAGAGATCTCATATGCTGAGCTACCGCCACGCCTTTCACGCCGGCAACCACGCCGATGTGCTCAAACACGCCGTCCAGGCCCTGATCATCGAGTCCCTCAAGAAGAAGGAGAAACCCTTCATCGTGCTAGACACCCATGCCGGTGGCGGTCTCTACGACCTGCGCGGCGACTGGTCCCAGAAGAAGGCGGAATACGCCGACGGGATCAAACGCCTGTGGGATGAACGGGCCCAGTGGTCTGCCATGGCCCCCTATCTGGGTGTCATCGAGGAGATGAACAGCGATGGCCAGCTGCACTACTACCCCGGCTCGCCGGAGCTCTCCCGCCGCCTTATCCGCGATCAGGACAAGCTGGCGCTGATGGAGCTGCACAACAACGAGGTGGAGGATCTTCGCGCCAACATGGGGTACGACCCCCGCGTCGCCGTCCACCATCGCGACGGCTTCGAAGGGCTGGTTGCCCTGCTGCCCCCCACCCCGCGCCGCGGCCTGGTGCTCATCGACCCCCCCTATGAGCTGAAGGAAGATTACTTCGCCGTGGTCGATACCCTTAAAAAAGCGCAAAAGCTCTGGGCCACCGGCATCTACGCCCTCTGGTATCCCATCCTCGGGCAAGAGGCGGACAAGTCCCGCGACATGCTCAAAGCGATCAAGCGCGAGAACTTCGGCAACGTCCTGGTGGCCGAGCTGGAAGTGGCCGGCCAGACCAGCGATTGGGGCATGAACGGCTCCGGCATGCTCATCGTCAGCCCCCCCTGGATGCTGGACGAGCAGATCGAGGCCTTCTTGAAACCCCTGTGCGCCAGGCTGGCCCAGGGCGCCGGCGCCCAGTACAGGGTGGAGTGGCTGAACAAGGCCGAAGCCTGACCCTCGGAACCACAGAAAATGAAAAAGGGCCTGTCACAGCAGGCCCTTTTTCATTGGGGCTGATGACCCGGCACGTTCACGCTGGCCAGCTGCTCGGACAGGCGGCTCGCCAGCCAGTCGATGGCAAGCCGGGTCTTGAGGGGCAGATGCGGACCATGGGGCCAGAGGGCGTTGATGGGATAGCGCCGACCCGGCAATCGGGCCAGCAGCTCGCGCAGCTCGCCCCGCTCAAGGTGGGGCCGCGCCAGCCAGGTCGGCAGCCAGGCGAGACCAAAGCCCGCGATGGCCGCCTGGGTGATGGCGTTGAGATCGTCCATCTGCAACCGCCCTCTGGGCTGGACTTCGCGCCATGCCTCGGCCTCCTGCCACCACCACGACAGCACCCGCCCCTGGCGCAGATAGGCAATGCACTCGTGCTCCGGTAACTCGGCCAGGGTCACAGGTTCCCCCCGCTCGGCCAGATAGGCGGGCGAGGCGCAAAGCGTCATGCCGTGCTCCCCGAGCCTGCGCGCCGCCAGATCCAGGCTGTCCGGCGGCTCTGCGTTGCGGATCACCAGATCCATCCCCTCCTCCACCAGATCCACCTTGCGATCGCTGAACGACAGCTCCAGGGCCAGCCCGGGATGCGCCTTCGCCAGCGCCAGCAAAATGGGGGCCACGCACTGCTGGCCGAACAGCACCGGCATGGAGACCTTCAATCTGCCGTTGAGGGTGAGCTTGTTGCTGGCCAGCGCCGCTTCCCCAAGACGCACCTCCTCCAGCGCCCGCAGGCAGTGGCGATAGAAGAGCGCCCCCTCCTCGGTCAGGCTCTGGCTGCGGGTGGTGCGATGAAACAGTTGCACGCCGAGACGCAGCTCCAGCCGCGCCACCCCCTTGCCCACCGCCGAGCGGGTGAGGTGAAGCCGCTCCGCCGCCTGGGCGAAGCTGCCCGCCTCCACCACGGTGGCGAAGAGATCGATGCCGTTGAGCGTGTTTGCCATCTATTGCATACCTTTTGGAACCAATATGGCGAAATACTATCAGCACTGCGGAAAAAAATGACTGGTAAGCTCCCTTCATTCTTCACACGTTTCAGATGGAGTTTCCCTCATGAGCCAGATCCTGCTGCTGCAATCCAGCCTCAACGGCCCCGCATCCCGCACCAACCAGTTGATGGAGCGCTTCCTGCAAACACGCCGGGAGCAGGGCCATCAGGACCAGGTGGTGGTGCGTGATCTGACCGCCCTCGACTTGCCCGTCCTCGACAGCCCGTTGTTTCACGCCCTGCGCGGGGCTGAACCGGCCAATGAGGCCATCCGGCAGGCGGTGGCGCTGTCGGATCGGCTGATTGCCGAACTCAAGGCCACCGACCTGCTGCTGATCGGCGCCCCCATGTACAACCTCAATGTACCGACCCCCCTCAAGAACTGGTTCGATCTGGTGGCACGGGCCGGGGTGACTTTCCGTTACACCGACACCTACCCCATGGGGCTGGTGGAGGGGGTCAACGCCCTGGTGTTCAGTAGCCGCGGCGGCGTGCATCAGGGACAGACGACGGATGCGGTCACCCCCTACCTCCAATCCGTGCTCGGCCTGATGGGCATCCCGGTGGACTTCGTCTACGCAGAGGGGATGGATCTGCGCCCCCACGGGGCGGAGCAGGGGATGCGCGAGGCCCATGCTCGGATCGCTGACCTAGGCAGGTAGGGCCATCACCCGATCTTGCCCCTTCCAACCGGCCACCTGCTGCGCGGGACATTCCAAGTAAAAAAGCCCCGCAAGGGGCTTTCACGTGCAGGCAAACATCAGGCCCTGACGGGCATATCCCGCCAGAGCGCCAGAATGAGCAGCGCCAGCAGGGCAAAGGGCGGCACCAGGCAGAGCAGCACGCACAGGAAGGTGACAAGCCCCGGGTGGCGGCTCTTGCGCCGGGCCAGTCGCCAGGCCACCACACCGACAACGATCATCATCAGCAGCATGAAGAGAACAAACAGGTTGGAGTTGATGGTCATGAAAGCTCCTTTTTCATGGCAAAAGGCACACTCTAGCGCCGTTGCGGTCCCGGGCAACTCCCAATCTGGTGGTGCCTCCCCCGGTCGATAGGCATTTTCTATTTCGCTGATAGATGAGAATGGTTTTCATTTGATGAGATTCTGGGTGATACTGCCTTCATCGCCAGAGGAGACACCACCATGAAAAAGACCATCAGCTTCGCCATCCTGCACTTTTGTGTCGCCTTCACCGTGGCTTACCTGCTGACCGGCGAACTGCTCACCGCCAGCCTGATCGCCCTCATCGAGCCCGCCGTGAACACGGTCGCCTTCTACTTCCACGACCTTGGCTGGCACAAGCTCAAGCCTGAGCACAGCCTGCAGGCCAAGACCAGCAGCTTCGCCCTGGTCCACTTCTCGGTGGCCTTCGGTGTCGCCTACCTGCTGAGTGGCGAGCTGCTCACCGGCGGCGTGATGGCACTGATCGAACCTGCCATCAACACCGTCGTCTTCTTCTTCCACGAGCGGCTGTGGCGCAGCCGCCAGACCTTGGCGCTGGCCGGCGTCTGATTGCCATGCAGGGCCGCCCGGCACCCAAAAACACGGGGTGCTCCTGCCTCCTTCGGGTGTAAAGTGTGCTCTGATCACGGGGCATCACGCCCCCTGTTGGAGCCCTGTCGATGAACAAGATCTTGCTTGGAACCCTGCTGTTTTCCCCTCTGCTGGCCGCGGCGGCCACCCCGTCCTTCGAGTGCGCCAAGGCGAAAGGCGCCGCCGAAACCCTCATTTGCAAGGATGCCGGACTGGCTGCGCTGGATAACGAGCTGTCAGCCCTCTATCCCAAGGCGATTGCCGGGTTCTCCCCCGAGCAGCAGAAGAGCGAGCGCGCCATCCAGCGCGGCTGGATCAAGGGGCGCAACGACTGCTGGAAGGCGGGCGACCTGCGCCAGTGCGTGGAAGAGAGCTACCAGTTGCGGATCACCGAGTTGCAGATAAAAGGCGGCCAACTGAGGGTGCCGACGCCGATTGATTACCAGTGCGGCAAGAGCCTCACCCTCTCCACCTACTTCTACAACGAGGCCAAGCGGCCCGCCGCCATGATCAATTTGAGCGAGGGGAACGACCAGCAGCAGGTGCTCGCCTATGAGACCCCCAGCGCCAGCGGCGCCCGGTACGAGGGGCAAAACCTCACCCTCTGGACCAAGGGGAGCGACGCCATGCTGGAGCGCTACGGTCAGCCCACCCTCAACTGCAGCGAGATCCCGGGCAACTGATCCCCCGCCCGGCCAAGGGCCGGGCAACCACTCCCGTACAGGCAGCAAGAGGGTCACCAGTTGGTGGCCACTCGCTCCCTTTTACCTATGCCCAGCCCTCTCTCGCCAATCCAGCCCGGACGCCAGGCTTTCGGGCTTGCCTCCATTTGTTGATCTTGCCCGGCAATTCGCCATTTCCTCCTTCCCCTTCGCTCGCGGGCCGTTAATATAGCCAATTGGCAACATACGCCTCGTCGGAGTCTCCCATGAGCCATGCCAACCCTCTCGCAGGTAACGTGCAGCAGACTGGAGGCTGTAATTCAGGGCGGTAGCCATGCCGGCGTTTGTCATGACCAAGGTCACACTGCTTTTCTATACCGTCGTAATGGTTGTGCAAAAAGAAGAGGTCAAGCGAATACAGTCTGCTTCAGAGGTAGGCAGGTAATCCATTGATTTAAATGTTACTTCTAAATCCCGAAATCAAAGTGAAGCGGAGCTAAATAACCGTTCCGAAATGTAGATCACTTATCCGGGAAAGAAGGGAACTCGGCGTCGTTTGTGCGATCTGATTAATCGCCAAACCAATCAAACGACAAACGAGCCGAGCCCGAAATGATACTAACACTCCCCGACCATGATGAGCGACGCCGGATCATCAACAAGATGCACCGGACCAAAGATAAAGATCTCTGCCGGAGGCTCAACGCCATCTTGCTCCTTGCTGACGGGCACAGTGTCTCGGCTGTTTCTCGGCTCACAGCCGCCGCCCGGTCATCGATCAATCGCTGGGTGAACTGGTACACCTTGTACGGTCTGGAGGGGCTTGAAAGCGAGCCTCGGGGGCGCAAGCCGGTGCTGCCATTTGCTCACATCTCGGGTCTATTACAGCTGTTGATCCAGTTGTCTCCACAGGAGCTCGGATATCAGCGCTCGCGTTGGAGTACCGAACTGATGGCGCTTGAACTCAAACGGAGTTGGCGCCTGACATTGCATGCTTCAACAATACGGCGATGGCTGCCCAGGCTAGGGATTGTCTGGCGCCGGGCCGCGCCCACTTTGCACATCCGCGATCCCCATAAAGAGCGGAAAATGGCCGCTATCAATGAGGCCTTGGGACGCTGCAGTGCGGACCATCCCGTGTTCTATGAAGATGAGGTGGATATCCACCTAAATCCCAAGCTGGGGGCGGACTGGATGATGCGAGGGAAGCAGAAGAAAGTGGCAACTCCGGGCCAGAATCGCAAACATTACCTCGCTGGCGCCCTGCATGCCGGAACAGGTAACGTGACCTATGTGGCGAGCGATAGCAAAGACACGGACTTGTTCTTGTCACTGCTCCAAACACTAAAGCGGACTTATCGGCGCGCCAAGAGCATCACGCTGATCCTGGATAACTACATCATCCACAAGAGCAAAAAAGCACAGCGATGGCTGGCAAAAAATCCGAAGTTCATCGTGCTTTTTCAGCCGGTGTATTCGCCATGGGTGAACCAGATTGAGCGGCTGTGGCATGCCCTCCATGAAACGATCACCCGGAACCACCAATGCCGCACATTGGGTGAGGGAAGGTGCGAACAAGTCCCTGATATGAGATCATGTTTGTCATCTGGAGCCATGAAAAAGGGTTCATCATGAGTCATCAGCTCACCTTCGCCGACAGTGAATTCAGCAGTAAGCGCCGTCAGACCAGAAAAGAGATTTTCTTGTCCCGCATGGAGCAGATTCTGCCATGGCAAAACATGGTGGAAGTCATCGAGCCGTTTTA